>NZ_RAHU01000029.1:0-630 GCF_009659995.1 Stenotrophomonas sp. MH181796 | reverse complement strand
TTTCCGTCGAGGTCTGCAGGTTGGCAACGACCGAGGTGAAGCGATTCTGCACCGCACCAAGGTCCGCACGGGTGCTGTTGATCGACTGCAGAGCGTTATCGACGATTTCCAGGGCCTTCTGAGCACCGGCCACGTCGGTGATCTTGACGTCCTTCAGAGTCGAGGCAGTGGTGCCAGCCTGGATCTGAGTGCCGACGGTGACGCTACCGGTGCCGCCGGCGACGGTCAGTGCCGTGATGTCGGCCGCCTTGAGGTCGGCCTTGACCGAGGTCAGGGTGATCGACCCAGCAGTGAACACCGGCGGGCTGGCCCCGTCATTTGTCTGCTGTGCGTAAACGCCGGTTTCACCCATCTTGGCGTTGATCGCCGCGATGGTGGCATTTGTGGCGTTGGCCTGGGTAGCGGTCGCATCGGCACCCTGCTCGTATTTCACAGTACCAAGATCCACGCTACCGATCTTCAGACCGGTGATTTCGCCGCTGGTCAGTGCGGTGCCGGCAGCCATCGTCAGGGTGCCGTTCTGAGCGAAGGTCGAGGAACCGATCGAACTCGCTTGGGCGTTTGTAATCTTGTCGATCGCAATGGCCTGGCCAGCGTTGGCACCCACCTGGAACAGCTGGCTGGAGAACG
>NZ_RAHU01000028.1:0-919 GCF_009659995.1 Stenotrophomonas sp. MH181796 | reverse complement strand
GGTGCCGGAAACAGGAGTCGAACCTACATTTCATCTCAGTCCCGGGTCTGTCGGTCCAGCGATATCTCCGGTTCCGACCATCCTGTCCAGACTCTCCTCAAATACCTCACCATCTTCAATGTAGAGCTGGACTTCGTGGTCAGATGATAGCCGGATGTCCAGTACCCATACTTGCGGCGCGCCAGCAAGCGCATCGCACAGATCACCAGTCGACACCTCTAACGGCCTGTTCACCATCCGCTCTCGAAGATGACCCAAGGTCGCTTTTGACTCCGCTCCCGAAGGGACATCCAAATGCGATAGCAGCCAAATATCATTCGTGCTGAAGTTCTCTCTTAACGCCTCAACTACTCTGTCTCCCGTGATGGGGAAGTCCCAAGCGTTTACGGTCATGACTATCCGCCTCCGTTAAGCGGCCGCGCGGGTCCGCGTGAAGGAGTGCCCCCGGTAGCACTCGGCTCGTAAGGATGTTCGTGCGGGTTCGTATGACTGCCCGGCCGGCCGTGGTCAGTAAAATCAATAGTCTTTACCGGCCTCCCGTGACCGTCGAATTCTCTCGCCTGGTCGTACTTTCCATTTCTACCATCTCGCTGCCCCAGTTGCGTATGCGGGCCAGCCGCATCCGGTTCTGGTGCAGGCTCACCATTGGGCTTCGTGGGTAGTGGTCGGTCGGGGAAACGATTGGGTATTGGCTGCCCGTCGCGCCCCCGCCGAACTGTATCCCGACCTGCGGGACGTTCAGTGGGCCTCGAAGTTGGCCTTCCACTTGGCCCGCTCTCGCGATTCCCCCCGGATGTATCCTCACTGCGCTGGATGTTTCCACCAGGGTTGGGAACCGGGATGGGAAGGATGTAAGGGGCCGGCATCGGAATCGCCTGCCGTCCATCAGGATCTGTGAACTTGTACGGATTCCCGTTCG
>NZ_RAHU01000027.1:0-977 GCF_009659995.1 Stenotrophomonas sp. MH181796 | reverse complement strand
GATCCTGAACCTGCATCAGCATCCAATTCACCCGCCCCTCGCCTCCCCAACCCGCTGCCGCGCCGGCGCGCGCGTGCCAGCCAGTGCCGGTGTCGCCAATCTCATTCAGCGCCTCAGTTCCTACGCCTTGGATGTAGCTTGAGAACTTTTGTCTGCGTCGCCCCTCACTCCGCAATCGGTCTGCATCATAGACATCGAAAAGCCGCGATACGTTGCTCTCACTCATATCCCCACGCCTTTTGGACACCAGCCTGTGGTTACGTGTCCCGTCAAAGAAGCAGCCTATTGAAAGATCCACACCACAGTCGGATCCGGACTCCGACAATGACGCTGCATATCGCCCCGCTTCATTGGAACTGAGCTGCGTTGGTTGCTCTGACGTCGGAGTAGATACTCTTACCCTCACTATTCCGCCTCCTTGCCCGATGTTGCTTCCAGAAATTTCTTAATCTTTGCTAGATCACCGTTTCCATCACCGAAGTCAATGTCGTAAGCGAAGCCCGGATATCCTGGGGAGTAGGGAGTGGCCACGACCCGCACTTGATCACCCGGAAAGTAGAAGAAATAGATGAACCCATCAAGAAACGGCTCATAGGGCGCAACAAGAACGTCCTTCTCAACATAGCTTTTGGGATCCTTGATAAACATGCTGCTGGTGCGGTAGGCCACTGCCACTTTGAGCCCCGGATGCCAAAGACGAGGGAGCGTCACGCAGCAAGTGCGTCCGTTACTGCTGGCGTACGGTTGCATGCCGCCCCCCCATACGTCATTAATGAAGACTTTTCCAAGGCCTTCGTCGGAATAGTTGACGATGCCAATCTTCAAATGCATCTCCGGCGGAGCGTCGGTAATGTCGCGACCAGTATCAGGCTCAATGATGCGTGGCTTCGGGGGAGCTGCCGGTGGTGGACCGACCCTGCAATCCATGATCTTTAGTACTAGACCTGCCAAAGCAAACAGCGCCAGCCCGATCAGAA
>NZ_RAHU01000026.1:0-1185 GCF_009659995.1 Stenotrophomonas sp. MH181796 | reverse complement strand
AAGGGTAAGTTCGAGCGCACCAAGCCGCACGTCAACGTCGGCACCATCGGTCACGTCGATCACGGCAAGACCACGCTGACCGCCGCACTGACCAAGATCGGTGCCGAGCGCTTCGGTGGCGAGTTCAAGGATTACTCCTCGATCGACGCCGCGCCGGAAGAAAAGGCGCGTGGTATCACGATCTCGACCGCGCACGTCGAATACGAATCCCCGGTCCGTCACTACGCCCACGTCGATTGCCCGGGCCATGCTGACTACGTCAAGAACATGATCACCGGTGCCGCCCAGATGGACGGCGCGATCCTGGTGTGCTCGGCCGCTGACGGCCCGATGCCGCAGACCCGCGAGCACATCCTGCTGTCGCGTCAGGTCGGCGTGCCGTACATCGTCGTGTTCCTGAACAAGGCCGACATGGTTGACGACGCCGAGCTGCTCGAGCTGGTCGAGATGGAAGTGCGCGAGCTGCTGAGCAAGTACGACTTCCCGGGCGACGACACCCCGATCATCGCCGGTTCGGCCCGTCTGGCGCTGGAAGGCGACCAGAGCGACATCGGCGTGCCGGCCATCCTGAAGCTGGTCGATGCCCTGGACAGCTGGATTCCGGAGCCGGAGCGCGCGATCGACAAGCCGTTCCTGATGCCGGTGGAAGACGTGTTCTCGATCTCGGGCCGCGGCACCGTGGTGACCGGTCGTATCGAGCGCGGCGTGATCAAGGTTGGCGACGAAATCGAAATCGTCGGCATCCGTCCGGTGCAGAAGACCACCGTGACCGGCGTTGAAATGTTCCGCAAGCTGCTGGACCAGGGTCAGGCAGGCGACAACGCTGGCCTGCTGCTGCGCGGCACCAAGCGTGACGACGTCGAGCGTGGCCAGGTCCTGGCCAAGCCGGGTTCGATCAAGCCGCACACCAAGTTCGAAGGCGAAGTCTACGTCCTGTCGAAGGACGAGGGCGGCCGTCACACCCCGTTCTTCAACGGCTACCGTCCGCAGTTCTACTTCCGCACCACCGACATCACCGGCGCAGCTGCTCTGCCGGAAGGCGTCGAAATGGTGATGCCGGGTGACAACGTCAAGATGGTCGTCACCCTGATCAACCCGGTGGCAATGGACGAAGGCCTGCGCTTCGCCATCCGCGAAGGTGGCCGTACCGTCGGCGCCGGCGTGGTCTCGAAGATCATCGAGTAA
>NZ_RAHU01000025.1:0-1328 GCF_009659995.1 Stenotrophomonas sp. MH181796 | reverse complement strand
TGCGTCGAAGGAGCGCTATTGTGTCGATATTGCTGCACGGCGTCAACAGGAATTTTCACGTGAAGTGAAGGGCGGCGTTCAGACGCCCCCGCCTGCTCTCTTCACGTGCGCAGACCGCGGCGGTGGAAGTAGATCTGCTCGGCGATGCGCCGCGTGGCGGCCGTGTGCAGCAGTGCATTGAGCGGCCAATCGGCCTGAAGGTGATCCATCGCCCAGCGCAGCAGGCGCTTGCCATGGAAGGCCGGGGCGACCTGCTGCGCTACCCGTTCGGCGTCCGGCCCTTGGCCACGCAGATGTCGGGCAATCGCCTCGCCGACCGCCCAACCATGCCGCCACGAGGAATGGATGCCGCCAGCCGACAGCGGCGAGACGATGCCTGCGGCGTCGCCGGTCAGGATCAGGCGTTGGCCGGTGATCTGTCCTTGCGGCCGGCCGCAAGGTACCAGTCCGGCGCGGGTGGCCGACGGGCGCGCTGATGTCGGAATGCCAACCACATCGCGCACATGCTCAAGGAAGCCATCGATATCTGGCGGCCGCACCCGGTCCGGGTCATGGCGCACTGCCAACCCGACCTGCAGGCCGGTTGGATTCTGCGCGACCCAGCCGATATAGCCCGGCGCATAGCGCTTGCTGACGAAGCAATGCAGCGCATCACCCTGCGTCAATTGCAGGCCGGCGAACTCACGTTCGACACCGTAGAGATTGTCGCGCACCTGGCCAAGGCCAGTACGCCGGGCCACGCGCGAACGTGCACCATCGGCGCCGACCAGGTAGGCACAGCGCCCTGCCCCGTCCACCTGCCAGCCATCGCCACTGCGCTGGGCGTCGGTGAAGGACTGCTTCAGGCGCAGGTCCACGCCATTCGCGCGCAGCTCACTGGCCAGCCAGCGCATCAGGTTCGGCGTATCGGTGGTGAGGAAGTAATAGCCCGGTGCAGCCAGCAACACGCTGCGCAGGTTCGGCGCATACAGACGCACATCCGCGACGCGTTGCACCAGGTGTTCGGGCATGCGCCCCAACCAGGTCTGCTCCATCGCCTCCTTCACCACAATGCCGGTGGTGTGCAGGCGCTCGCCAGGGTCGGCCTTGCGTTCGAGTACGCAGACGCGCAGGCCGTATTGGGCAGCGGCAAGCGCGCAGGCGGCACCGGCGAAACTGGCGCCGACGATGACCACATCGTGGTCGTAGGCGGGGGATTGATGAGGCATCGCGGCGTCACCCTTGGAACGAAGGATGCAGCATCCAACCTTCATGTGGTGGGGCGATGGAGCGACGGTGAAGTGGCAATGAAGCGCGTTGGACGCAAACGAAAAACGCCCCCTTGCGGG
>NZ_RAHU01000024.1:0-1577 GCF_009659995.1 Stenotrophomonas sp. MH181796 | reverse complement strand
CGAAGCGGCTGGAAATGACGGTTGCATTATTTGCCGCGATTGGATCGTTCATTGATTCGGCGCAGAGTTTTATGGCGTCAGCAGATGATTTAAAGAATGGTCGTGGTGTCTTCATCGCACATGTCCTTCAGGCGATTTCATTCTTTGCGGGCGGGGTTGCGTTCAGTATCTATGCGGTCTCACTCATTGTCCAAGGGTTTGGTGTATCGACATCTTGGCTCGGCTGGGGAATAGTTCTTGTTGTCATTGGGTTTGCATTAGGGTTTGTTGCGTCACTCTTTATGACTATTCCCATTGAAGACTGGGCCGCGAGATGTATTTGGGGAGGGGGTGGTGTCGCGTCTAGGTGGCCTACAAATGAGATCGAACTGCAAGAGCTAAATAAAGTGTTGCTCGGGATCGAAGTCGACGCCCAATTCCGAAGCTCGTTGAGCCTCAAAAACCTTGCAAGCATCGACGATGTCATCATTGGAGAGGCGGTGCGGAGAATGACTGCGCAGGAGTCAGATGCGCAATTCACCAGGGAATTTGTCGTGAAGCTAAAGCTGGTTGAGCAGATGAGAAAGCGGCTCGGAGTCTATGTTCGCGTTGCTGGTAGAGGAAAGTCAGGATCTGAGACTGTAGCCGTTTACTCGACAGATGCGAACGGTCGTCCGGGAGAGAATTGGGGGCGGGGTGTGTCGAAAGGTGCAATTGATCATGCAGCCCTTGACGCACTGACTATCTCGGGGCACGTTGAAAGCGGAAGATTTTCCGCGCTTTCCGTTGAGTTTACTATACGGGATGCTCTTGAGGATGGGGATGTTATTGTTCAGGAAAATATGGTGATTGAGTGAGTGCTTCATCTAAAAGGCACGGAAAGGTTGTTGTCGCCGAATGGGAGGGTGATGAACCCTACTTTGATACTGAGTTCGCACGTGCGCGGAGTCGAGGAAAGGCTCAGGTTGGTATAGCCCAGCCGAGGAGAATCCTTGAGAGTACCGATTCCATTAGAGTGCACACGGGCCCGTCTTCGTCTGGCTCGGTGATTGCTGCGTATGAGAATGGGATAATGGTCGGTGGGCTCAGGGGGGACCTTGGGCTTTCTGTGCTTGCTTGGTTTGGACTTCTTCCTGCGTTCTGTCTTATTCTCGTGAGTGGATATTGCATGTACGTTCTTGGGCGGATTGGTGACGCTGCTCTGGATAACCTTGGATTTACATTGGGTGTTGTTTTTGCAGGTCTTGTGAGTGGGGTCTTTGGCGTTAGTTCCTTCAGCGTTTTGTTTAGGGCTCTTGTTTTCATGCCTNTGAGTGGGGTCTTTGGCGTTAGTTCCTTCAGCGTTTTGTTTAGGGCTCTTGTTTTCATGCCTTCCGACTTTCCGGTTATATTTAATAGATATACTCAGGATGTATGGGTCCCGGTTCCAAAAATGCCTTCGTTCGTTCGAATATTTGAACTTTCTCCGGTTTCATTTGAGCGCCACAGTTGGGCTAGTCTGAGGCCGCGGACTTATCGGATTCTTGAGGTTACGCCGGGCGCAAGCTCCGCTCGCTGGGCTTATATTTTGACCTTGGTCTTTGGTCAAGAGAATGATC
>NZ_RAHU01000023.1:0-1649 GCF_009659995.1 Stenotrophomonas sp. MH181796 | reverse complement strand
TGAATTTCTCGCCCCGGTCCAAAGCGGGCCCGTGATCGTTCATGTATCGGCGAATATGCTCCCAAAGCTGCAGAAGCTCGAAATCATCCCCCCAGCCCTTGAAGCCTATGTTCATTTCACAGGCCACCTTTCGTGGATCATTCTCTTGACCAAAGACCAACGTCAGAATGTAGGTCCACCGAGCAGAACTTGCGCCAGGCGTGACCTCAAGAATCCGGTAGGTGCGCGGCTTTAGAGTGGCCCAACTATGGCATTCAAAGACAACAGTAGAGAGTTCAAACAATCGAACGAAGGATGGCATTTTTGGAACCGCCACCCAAACCTCCCTGGTCTCCCTATTAAACAAGACCGGAAAATCAGATGGCATGAATACAAGAACACGCAACAGTACGCTAAATATACTTACACCCGAAACAAAACCAATCACACCAGCAATCGACAAACCAATCGCAAGACCCGGCTGGCCCATAGCCCCCGCCCCGGCCTGAGCAATTATATAAGCACACCAGAGTCCCACAAAAATTAGACCGGATGCAGGCAGGAATCCGAACCACGCAAGCACCGAAATACTCAGCGAGCCCCTTAGCCCTCCAATAAGCACTCCATTCTCGTATGCAGCGACCACGACATCAGACGACGACGGGCAAGTGTGCACGACGGCCGAATCGGCGCTGTCGAGAATTCTACGTGGCTGCGCAACTCCAACTTGCGCCTTACCTTGGCTTCGAGCCCGTGCAAAATCGACGTCAAAATATGGCTCATCACCCTCCCATTCCGGGACCGCAACTGCACCTGATCTTTTGGATGAATCGCTCACTCAACCACCATTCTTTCTTGAATAATTGTATCGCCACCTTCAAGAGCATCTCGAATGATCAGCTCTACTGCCAGCATGGAGAACCTACCGCTTTGCACATGCCCAGAAATCGTCAATGCATCGAGAGCAGCGTGATCTATTTGACCGGCTGATACTCCCTGACCCCAGTTCTCTCCCGGTCTACCACTGGCGTCGGTTGAGTATGCGACTATGGTTTCAGTGCCCCCGATGCCTTGACCGCGGATCTGAATCTGGATTCCAAGCCGCCTCCTCATTTGCTCCACCAGCTTAAGCTTCACAACGAATTCTCTAGTGAATTTCGCATCAGACTCTTGGGCGGTCATTCGCCGCACAGCCTCTCCGATGATCACATCATCAATGCTAGTGACGTTCTTCCAACTAAAAGAACTTCTAAACTGCGCATCAATTTCAATGCCCAAAAGAACTTTATTAAGCTCCTGTAATTCCACATCATTACTTGGCCACGTCGACGCGAACCCGTCCCCCCAAGTGCACCTCGCCGCCCAGTCTTCCATGGGATGAGTCATGAAGAGGGATGCTACAAAACCTAAGGCAAACCCTATGACAATGAATACAATCCCCCAGCCCAGCCACGACGTGGAAACACCAAAACCCTGAACAACTATAGAAATAGCATAAATACTAAACGCCGCCCCGCCCAGGAATATAGAAACTGCTTGAAGCGCATGGGCAGTAGCAGCAATTCCCCGCCCGTTTCGCACATCGTCGGCCGTCGCAATAAAACTCTGCGCCGAATCAATAAATGATCCGATTGCTGCAAATATCGCAACCGTCATTTCCAGCCGCTTCG
>NZ_RAHU01000022.1:0-1892 GCF_009659995.1 Stenotrophomonas sp. MH181796 | reverse complement strand
GCGCCGCAGCTGCAGTTGCAGCGGCACCCATTACCATGGGATCCAGTGGTCTGATGAGCCTTGCTTCGGCCACGCCCAAGGTAATTGCCGATGCGCCTACGGTGATGAGTGCAGGCGCAGGCATCATCCAGGCAATGGAGATTGCCAAGGCATGGAAGAAGATGGAAGTAGGCACGGCGAAGGAGCGCAGGGATGCCATCTTTAGTTTCTTTTCGGCGGGATTGGGTGTTGTTTCCGCATTTGTTGATGTTGCTAAATCGTATGCTCAGAATCTTCTGAGGAAGGTCCTGGCGAAGCGGTTGGAGATGACAGTCGCACTGTTTGCGGCGATTGGCTCGTTTATTGATTCGGCGCAGAGCTTCATTGCATCTGCTGACGATCTAAAGAATGGCCGGGGCGTCTTTGTTGCGCACATACTTCAGGCGCTGTCATTCTTTGCGGGTGGGGTTGCTTTCAGCATCTACGCCTTCTCTTTGTTGATTCAGGGCTTTGGCATTTCTACTTCCTGGCTTGGATGGGGTGTCGTCTTCATCATTCTAGGATTTGCACTGGGTTTTGTTGCGTCCTTGTTCATGACGCATCCAATGGAGGATTGGGCGGCGAGAAGTGTGTGGGG
This sequence comes from Stenotrophomonas sp. MH181796, assembly GCF_009659995.1. Classification (NCBI taxonomy): domain Bacteria; kingdom Pseudomonadati; phylum Pseudomonadota; class Gammaproteobacteria; order Lysobacterales; family Lysobacteraceae; genus Stenotrophomonas; species Stenotrophomonas sp. MH181796. The sequence continues at coordinate 1,276 of NZ_RAHU01000022.1, read as the reverse complement.
CAGTGGTCTCGCTTCCACTTGGGCAACTAATGAGATAGAGCTACAAGAGTTGAATAAAGTTCTTCTAGGTATAGAGGTGGATGCCCAATACCGAAGTTCCTTTAGTTGGAAGAACCTAACCTCGGTGGATGACGTGATCATCGGCAGTGCAGTGAGGCGTATGACCGCTCAAGATATGGGCGAAACCTTTACGAGGGAGTTCGTAGTCAAGCTAAAGCTGGCGGAGCAGGTGAGGAAGCGGCTTGGCATTAATGTCCAAGTGAACGGCCAAGGTGGATCTGGTTCAGAGGTGGTTGTTCTGTACACCACGGATGAGAAGGGTAAGCCCGGAGAGAATTGGGGGCGCGGTGTGTCTGGTGGTAAAATAGATTATGCGTCTCTTGATGCTCTCGCTATATCTGGATTTGTTGAGAGTGGTAGGTTCTCAAGATTAATGGTGGAATTGATTGTGCGAGACTCCATTGATGGTGGAGATGTCATTGTTCACGAAAAAATGGTGATTGAGTGACTGGTTCCTCTAAAAGAAGTGGCAATGTTGCAATTGGGGAGTGGGAGCAGGATGAGCCATTCTTTGATGCTGAGTTGGCCAAGCTGCGTAGTAAGGGGCGAGCCCAAGTGGGCGTCGCGCAGCCGAGGAGGATACTTAGTGGCACCGATGGCGTGTCTGTTCATACGAGTCCTTCTTCATCAGATGCAGTATTGGCGGTCTATGAGAATGGAGTGGTTGTAAGTGGATTGAGGGGGGCTTCTAGTTTGTCCGTTCTCGCATGGTTCGGGCTCATTCCATCGTTCTGCATGATCTTGATTGGTGTTTACTGCGCTCACCTTATTATTAGACTGGGTGAAGGCTTTGTTCAGGAGCCTGGATTGGCGCTTGGTATTGGATTTGCTGGTCTGTTCGGCTTCTTCTTCGGATTTAGCACGTTTAGTGTCTTGTTTCGGGGTTTGGTCCTTATGCCCTCCGACTTTCCGGTTATATTTAATAGAAAAACTAGAGATGTATGGGTTTCTGTGCCCAGAATGCCGTCATTCTTCAGGATTTTTGAATTGCATCCCGTGACCTTTGAGCGGCACAGTTGGGCTCGCCTCCATCCTAGGGTCTATAGGATATTTGAGTTTACTCCCGGGATGAGCTCTGCGCGTTGGGCATATATATTGACACTCGTTTTTGGCAGTGAAGGCGATCCTGCGAAGGTTGTTAGTGAGGTAAACATTGGCTTCAAGGGCTGGGGCGATGACTTCGAGCTACTCCAGCTTTGGGAGCATATTCGCCGAT
>NZ_RAHU01000021.1:0-1899 GCF_009659995.1 Stenotrophomonas sp. MH181796 | reverse complement strand
GTCTACCAATTCCGCCACCTGGGCGACTCAGGAGATGAATTGTGCGGTACGGCAGAGGATGTGTCAACAACATTTCACACCTTTTTCTGCGGCTGCACGCCCAGGTGAAGCAGCAGGCTGCGCATTGCCGATGACAACTGCGCCCATTCGGCAAAACAGGCGCACAGGCGACGCTGTGCCCACGCATCGGCGAGCGGTACGGCGACGGTGTGCGTACCGCGCCGATGCTGGCGGGCGATGGTCCGCGGCACGATGCCGACACCAATGCCGTGGCCGACCATGATGCACACACCTTCGAAGGTCTTCATGCGGATGCGCACGTCCAGGCGGCGCCCGATGTCGCGCGCCTGATCTTCGATGTAGGTCTGCAGTGCATTGCCATCGGCCAGGGCAACGAAGGTCTCGCCGGCTACCTCGGTGAAGGCCACGCTGCGCCGCGAGGCGAGGCGGTGGTCTTCGGGCAGCAGCATCACCAGCGGATCTTCGGCGACCACATGCTGCTGCAGACCGGCAGCGTCGACGGCATCGCTGATGATGCCCGCCTCGGCCTGGCCAGCACTGATCGCACGCACGACTTCAGGGCTGGTGCGCTCCAGCAGTTCCACGTGCAGGCGCGGGCGTTCGGCCAGCCATGGCGCGAGCCGCGAGGGCAGGTAGTTGGTCAGCGCTGCGGTGTTGGCATACAGATGCAGGGTGCCGCGCGCACCCTGCGCGAACGCCTGCAGTTCACCGCGCAGCTGTGCCTGCTGTTGCAGGATCAAGCGTGCATGGTGGGCGAGGGCGGCACCGGCTTCGGTCAGGCTGACGCCGCGCGGATGACGGTTGAGCAGCGCGGTGCCGGCATCGGCTTCGATCGTGCGCAGGCGTTCGCTGGCTGAAGCCAGTGCCAGGTTTGCCTGTGCTGCACCGGCCGTGATGCTGCCCGCCTCGGCAATCGCCAGGAACAGGCGCAGGTCGGCGATATCCATCCGCATGTGATGCCCTCATCGCAACGCCTGTGCCTTCGGATCAGCCGAAGGCGAGGCCGGGAAGACCGCATTGTGCGCCGAGCGGTAGCTCGATCCAATGAAGGCATGAATGAATCGATGTACTTCTACGTGCTGCTGGTGGCGGTGTTCGTGCTGGCCGGCGTGGTCAAGGGCGTGACCGGCATGGGGTTGCCGACGGTGGCGATGGGGCTGCTCGGTGGCGCGCTGTCGCCGGTCGCAGCGGCGTCGATGCTGTTCATCCCCACCTTCGTCACCAATGCGTGGCAGTTGTTGTCCGGCCCCTCACTGGGCCATATCGTGCGGCGCCTGTGGCCGATGATGCTGGCCGTGGTGGTGGTGACGCTGGGTTCGGCGGCGCTGCTGGTGCGGGTCGATCGCACCTGGTCGCGTGCTGCGCTGGGCGTTGCGCTGGTGGTTTATGCGGCCTATGCCCTGCTTGCGCCGGTGTTCTGCGTACCGCAGCGGCGCGAGCGTTGGCTGGGACCGCTGGTGGGTGCGCTGTCGGGCGTGGTGACCGGGGCCACCGGTGTGTTCGTGATGCCGGCGGTGCCGTACCTGCAGTCGCTGGGGTTGCAGCGCGAGGAGCTGGTGCAGGCGCTCGGGCTGGCGTTCACTGTGTCGACGATATCGCTGACCACTGGCCTGGTGCTGCACGGCGCATTCGGCATCCAGCAGTTGGGGCTGAGTGCGCTCGCGGTGCTGCCGGCGCTGCTGGGCATGTGGCTGGGCCAGGTGATCCGGCAGCGCATCAGTGCGCGGGTGTTCCGGGTCTGCTTCCTGGGATTCCTGCTGCTGCTCGGGTTGGAGCTGGTGCTGCGACCGCTGTTCTGATGCCGGATTCCGGGCATGAAAAAACCCGCTTTCGCGGGTTTTTCTCATTCTCGACGTGGTGCCCAGGAGAGGACTCGAA
>NZ_RAHU01000020.1:0-2463 GCF_009659995.1 Stenotrophomonas sp. MH181796 | reverse complement strand
GCCTCGGTGCAGCGCGTGACCGACATCATGGCCGAGATCTCCGCGGCTTCGCAGGAACAGAGTGCTGGCATCGAGCAGGTCAACCAGACCGTGGTGCAGATGGACGAAACCACCCAGCAGAATGCTGCGCTGGTGGAAGAAGCCACCGCCGCCGCACGTGCGATGGAAGAACAGGCCGGCCACCTCAGCGAAGCGGTGTCGATCTTCGTGGTGGACGAAGCCGAGACGGTGGTTGCCCCGCGCATCGCCGCTGCCCCGGCCCCGCGTGCTGCCGCACCTGCCGCACCGGCCCCGGTCGCCCCGCCGGCCCGCCGCACCGCCGGTGGTCGCCCGATGGCCACCGAACTGGCCGACGGAGACTGGCAGGAGTTCTGATGTCTGCCTGACCTGACGCACGAGAACGCCCTGGCCCTGCGCCGGGGCGTTTTCGTTTACGGGGTATCTGGATATCCAGCCAACGGCGATGCCCCTCGGGGTGGTCGCGGTAGGCGCGTGACTACTGAGGGTTGGCCGGGAGGGTGGGCTGCGCAGGGGCCGCCGTGAATACGTCCTTGTAGGCTCGGGCGCGCCATCCATGGCGCTTACGCCCCTGCGCAACCCACCCTCCCGGCCACGGACACTTTCCGTGCGCGTCCACCCCGGATTGAAGAAAGAAGAGCAAGAGCAACAGCAACAGCCACACCGCTTCCGGGGTCAGATCCGTTTTCCGCAGGAAAACGGATCTGACCCCTCTTTCCACTTGGAAACCCAACGCTCTTTCCGTCCGACACCGAAATGCCGAGAAGGCTGGGCCGGGGTGGGTAGGCAGGACCGTTGGCGCCATGGATGGCGCCATCGAGCCCCCAAGGACGGGTTTACGGCGTGTGCTGCCTGCCCCCCCCGGCCCAGCCACTTACTGACAATCCAGCGCCGACCGACCGCTGTTGCTGTTGCTGTTGCTGTTGCTGTTGCCGTTGCCGTCGCTTCAAAAGCCTGCCGCAGGCAGCGCCGCAGCCGCCGCTGCAAGGAAACCTGAATACGTTCGAACACCGCACCTCAATCCCCCGCCCGCGCGGCCGATAACGGGGTTGTCACCGCTTGTCCCGCTGTGACCGGCTCGGCGCCGCCCGCCCGTTTCGACCTGGTCCTGCTCGATGAATCTCATGCATCGCTGGCAACACTACTTCAGCAACCTCTCCGTCCGGCGCAAGCTCAACCTGCTGACGCTGCTCATCGCGCTCGGCGTGATCGCGCTCTCGGTGATCGCCGCCCGCATGCAGTACCTGGACCTGACCGAGACCCGCAAGACCGCGCTGAAGACCCAGGTCGAACTGAGCTACGGCATCCTGCAGCACTACCACCGCCTGGCCGGTACCGGCGAACTCAGCGAAGAGGCCGCCAAGAGCGCTGCGCTGCAGGCACTGGAAGTCATGCGCGCCGAGAACGATACGTATTACTTCAACATCTACGACACCGGCTACCGCCTGCTGATGCACCCGTTCCGCAAGGACCTGGTCGGCAAGGACATGAAGGACTTCCGCACCGACGACGGCGTGCGGATCTACTACGACCAGGTCGAAGCGGCCAAGGCCGGCGGTGGCTTCGTCAACTATCGCTGGGCCAAGCCGGGCAGCAAGGGCGACGTCGAGAAGGTCGCCTACGCCGGCCTGTTTGCGCCCTGGAACTGGGTGGTCAGCAGCGGCGTCTACATGGACGACGTGCAGAAGCAGGCGTTGGTGTTCACCGCCATCATGGCCGTCTCTGGTGGCGTGCTGGTGCTGATCGTGCTGGCCCTGAGCTGGGTCATCGGCAACCGCATCGCCGTGCCGCTGAAGCAGGCCACGGCCGTGGCCGAGGGTATCGCCGGTGGCAGGCTGGACAGCCACATCGGCCCGCAGCCGCATGACGAAACCGGCCGACTGCTGGAGGCGATGTCCGGCATGCAGCAGCAGCTGCACGCGGTGATCAGTGGCCAGCGCGAGATGGCCCGCCGCCACGATGCCGGCGAACTGAGCTACCGCATCGACGCCAGCGCCTTCCCCGGCGAGTACGGGCTGATGGTGCAGGAAACCAATGCGCTGGTCGGCGGCCACGTGCAGACCCTGCACGACGTGCTGGACGTGGTCCAGCAGTACGCGGTCGGCGACCTCAGCCGCGATATCGCGCGCTACCCCGGCGAAAAAGCCGCGATGACCACCACCGTCGATACGGTCAAGGCCAACCTCGGCCGCATCAACGCCGAGATCAAGCAGCTGGCCAGCGCCGCCGCGGCCGGCGACTTCAGCCGCCGTGGCGACGCACAGCGCTTCGATCACGATTTCCGCCTGATGCTGGAAAACCTCAACGCGATGATGGCGGTCAGCGATGACAACCTCGGCAAGCTCTCGCAGCTGCTGTCGGCCATCGCCGAGGGTGACCTGACCGCGCGCATGCACGGTGACTACCAGGGCGTGTTCGCGCGCATGCGTGACGACGCCAACACCA